>NZ_VWVZ01000029.1:0-255 GCF_011753255.1 Acinetobacter sp. Tr-809 | reverse complement strand
CAGCGGGTAACCCATCATTACCGGGCAGTGAAGTGGTAGATAGCTTGCCACCAGATACGACAGGTACGGTATTGAACGTCAATGCAGTGACTGCGGACAACGTGGTTAATGCAGCAGAGGGTGCAGGAAATGTGACCGTCACAGGTACCTTAACGGGTATTCCAGTAGATGCAGCGACCACAGTTGTGACCTTGCTGATCAATGGTGTGACGTACACAGCGACAGTTGATCCATTAACAGGCAACTGGACTGCAA
>NZ_VWVZ01000028.1:0-255 GCF_011753255.1 Acinetobacter sp. Tr-809 | reverse complement strand
TATCGACAGCGAAAGATGTGAACTTCGACAAGGTAACTGTAGGTACAGTTGTTGTAGATAAAACGACAGGTATCAATGCAGGTAATAAAAAGATCACCAATGTGACTGCTGGAGATATCAGCTCAGCGGCATCGACAGATGCGGTGAATGGTGGGCAATTATTTACGACCAACCAAAATGTGACGACTGCTCAAAATGCGGCAGATGCAGCACAAGCGACAGCGGACAAAGGCATTAAGTTTGGAAATGGTACAA
>NZ_VWVZ01000027.1:0-255 GCF_011753255.1 Acinetobacter sp. Tr-809 | reverse complement strand
GTTAAACCACCGATCGTACCTGCTGTACCATCAATAGTGACTGGATTCGCTGTACCAACTTTAATGGTATTGCCTAAGCCTAGCTGTACACCATCTGCTGTCGTGGTACTGGTGATGCTGCCATCTGTTGAACCTTTAACATTCAGCGTATCGCCTAAAGCAAATTGGTTACTGCTTGTACCATTTCCAAACTTAATGCCTTTGTCCGCTGTCGCTTGTGCTGCATCTGCCGCATTTTGAGCAGTCGTCACATTT
>NZ_VWVZ01000026.1:0-255 GCF_011753255.1 Acinetobacter sp. Tr-809 | reverse complement strand
CTGGTTCAACAGTGACGGTGACCTACCCGAATGGTGGTGGTACAGCCCAAACCACAGCAGACCCAGTGACTGGTGTATGGACAGTACCAAATCCAGGTAACTTACCAAACGGCAGTACAGTGACTGCAGTCGCGACTGACCCAGCGGGTAACCCATCATTACCGGGCAGTGAAGTGGTAGATAGCTTGCCACCAGATACGACAGGTACGGTATTGAACGTCAATGCAGTGACTGCGGACAACGTGGTTAATGCAG
>NZ_VWVZ01000025.1:0-259 GCF_011753255.1 Acinetobacter sp. Tr-809 | reverse complement strand
TGCTGATCAATGGTGTGACGTACACAGCGACAGTTGATCCATTAACAGGCAACTGGACGGCAAGCGTTGCGGGCAGTGACCTGTTGGCAGATGGTGATAAAACCATTGATGCCACAGCGACCTTCACTGATGCAGCGGGTAACAGCAGCAACATCACCGATACGCAAGTATATACAGTCGATGTAACTGCACCGAATGCACCAGACATCAATCCAATCAATGCAACAGATCCGATTACCGGTACAGCAGAACCTGGTTC
>NZ_VWVZ01000024.1:0-264 GCF_011753255.1 Acinetobacter sp. Tr-809 | reverse complement strand
AATTGGCAGCAGTTGATAGCAAGTTGGGTACGTTAGACGATGCAGCAGTTAAATATGACAATGCAACGACTAAAGACAAGATCACGCTTGCAGGTACTGGTGGTACCACGATTACTAACGTAAAAGCAGGTGCGGTGAATTCAAGCTCAACTGATGCGGTGAATGGTAGCCAATTATTCAACACAGCAAATGATGTGAAGAATGCAATTGGTGGCAATACAACGATTGATGCGACAACTGGTGCAATCACGACAAGTAACATTG
>NZ_VWVZ01000023.1:0-265 GCF_011753255.1 Acinetobacter sp. Tr-809 | reverse complement strand
GCAGATGGCAGCATCACCAGTACCACGACAGCAGATGGTGTACAGCTAGGCTTAGGCAATACCATTAAAGTTGGTACAGCGAATCCAGTCACTATTGATGGTACAGCAGGTACGATTGGTGGTTTAAGCAATAAGACATGGAATGGCACAGCAGTATCAGGTCAGGCAGCAACAGAAGATCAATTGGCAGCAGTTGATAGCAAGTTGGGTACGTTAGACGATGCAGCAGTTAAATATGACAATGCAACGACTAAAGACAAGATCA
>NZ_VWVZ01000022.1:0-381 GCF_011753255.1 Acinetobacter sp. Tr-809 | reverse complement strand
GACCTGGAACGGCACAGCAGTATCAGGTCAGGCAGCAACAGAAGATCAATTGGCAGCAGTTGATAGCAAGTTGGGTACGTTAGACGATGCAGCAGTTAAATATGACAATGCAACGACTAAAGACCAAATCACGCTTGCAGGTACTGCTGGTACCACGATTACTAACGTAAAAGCGGGTGCGGTAAATTCAAGCTCAACTGATGCGGTAAATGGTAGTCAATTATTCAACACTGCAAACAATGTGAAGAATATTGTGGGTGGTTCAACCACAATTGATGCAACGACAGGTGCGATCACGACAAGTAACATTGGTGGTACAGGTTCGAACACAATTGATGGAGCGATCACAAGCGTTAAAGATGCAGCTACCAAAGCGAAAAC
>NZ_VWVZ01000021.1:0-516 GCF_011753255.1 Acinetobacter sp. Tr-809 | reverse complement strand
GGAATGGCACAGCAGTATCAGGTCAGGCAGCAACAGAAGATCAATTGGCAGCAGTTGATAGCAAGTTGGGTACGTTAGACGATGCAGCAGTTAAATATGACAATGCAACGACTAAAGACAAGATCACACTTGCAGGAGCTGGTGGTACCACGATTACTAACGTAAAAGCGGGTGCGGTGAATTCAAGCTCAACTGATGCGGTGAATGGTAGTCAATTATTTAACACAGCAAACAATGTGAAGAATATTGTGGGTGGTTCAACCACAATTGATGCGACAACTGGTGCCATCACGACCAATAACATTGGTGGTACAGGTTCGAACACGATTGATGGAGCGATCACAAGCGTTAAAGATGCAGCTACCAAAGCGAAAACGACGGTTACAGCTGGAGATAACGTTGTTGTGACCCCAACAACGAATGCAGATGGTTCAAGCAACTATCAAGTATCGACAGCGAAAGATGTGAACTTCGACAAGGTAACTGTAGGTACAGTTGTTGTAGATAAAACGACAG
>NZ_VWVZ01000020.1:0-303 GCF_011753255.1 Acinetobacter sp. Tr-809 | reverse complement strand
ATCGATATAATTTCGGTTATTCACGCCATTGCAGTATGGCGTGGCTACAATGGCGTGAATAACCGAAATTATATCGATCCCAATCTGATTGCGGGTATCGAAGTTATTAAGGGCCCATCATTAGAGCGTAACACCACAACTTCAGTCGGTAGATCGGAAGCGCGTCGTGTAGGGAAAGCGCTTCTTCGCCGTCGTAGGTCTCGGTGGTGTCCGTAGCATTGAAAAACAATATCGGAGCAATCTCTGTAGATCGTAATATAGTAATCACTATGTGATAAGTTTTAGTAGGTTTTTTTTTTTTTC